>NZ_AP025462.1 GCF_024347315.1 Vibrio atlanticus
ATGAGTTTGGATTGCATTGTGGATGTTAAACGTGAAGCTGGATGAAAGATGGTAGCTCTTGAAAATAGAATGGATGAGATGAACCGGTTCTTACGGTCCTCTTCATTAATAACCGTCAAACTAGAGCTAGATGTTGAAGCCATGATCATTACCTAATAATGCGATAGTATTATTTTAACAGATAGTCGTCATTAACTCACTCTGTTCGGTAGATATCTATACTGGATCGGTAAATATCTATACTTGCTCACATAAAATAACTATAAAATTCGGTAAATAATCACTATCTTCGGTAAATGTCTAGTTATGTGATGAAGATCTTCCATGAGGCCTAAGGAAGCTGATTAACGCTATTTAAGGTTATATAATTGGTTTTTATTTATAGTTGATCTACGAACTATGCCGATCATGATCATTCTATCTTTAAGATCGGTAAATGTTCATATTAAACTTATTCAGTTCGGTAAATGTTTACATGATTGATCGTTAAATATTGATATTTTATCGGTAGATGTTCATATTAAATCGGTAACTATTTATATGATTTCGGTTGATGTTGATGCTTTTAACACCTATCTAAGAAACTAGAACCTTAAGGATCTAGTTTCTTAGATAATACCAACTTCACTGAGGTTCAGCCGGTGACTTAACAGGTAACCCCAAATCTCTAGAGAGCTTTGATGTTACCTGTTAAGTAGGTGTTAATACACTAACATCTAACCTTAAAATTACTTTATGTTTGTCACTAATTTCATGTAATTGATATGTTTATCTTCATTAATCTATGGATTTCTGATCGCTTGATTTCTCATTTTTTTCTTATTTGATCCAATAACTTTTTATTGTGTTCCTGCATTTTAGGGTCTTACTACCCTGATCGTTGCGGGTGTTCGCCAGCGATATAAAATAAGTGGGTGGAGCTAAGTTCTAAGGCTTGGTAAAAGAAATAGTAAGTGACAGTGTCATAGTGTCTAGACGGGGACACGCTAAATCTAGGTTCATGGATTTAGATACAAACAAGCTCTCAGTGATGAATTCGCTAGATAAGAAGATTGATAAAGTGGTACACAAACTTATTTAGAAAGGGGAAAGAGTGACGTCTTGACCTGCAATGGTGTGGCGAGCCAAGCGACTATGCCCAGCCCTAATTAATCTGTCGTATAAATACGCGCTTGATGAAGTATGAGACTGAAAAGCCAACAATAAAATGAAAGATGGTCTTTGGTTGATGTTAACGTTTTTATGTTGCATCACCCAGCCCGTCATAAGAATTCTATTGCTTGTCATAAATGTGAACGAAATAAATGACCGTATTATCCGTGCATATGGTTGTTGGGTTGTTGTTATCTCTCTTGCCTTTGTTGTTTACCCCTATGTTTCACATGAAAATTTTTTTCGTTGCGCGGTTTTTACAGCAGTTCTTCGTTCGATACTTTACTTTTGATATTGCTAATAAACATGTCAATTACATGGAGTTTTGAACAGGCTCGAAATGAGCTAATTGGTTTTTTCAGTTTCTAATACGGTGACTTATTCTGGGTAAGTAAGGACGGAATAGAATGCGATTTTTGAAACTCAGAACTGATCATAAACGAGTGCGAAGAGATGGAACACGTTATGTGACACCATTGATTGTTGATACACCAAGACGCTTTGCGCCAAGTCGTGATCGTAAAGAAACCAGCTTGCGCCGGAAGGAGTGTCAGCTAATTACTGGAGCGCATGATTCAGGTAAAAGCCGCTGGCTCATGCGTTTAAAGGATAGCCGACACGAAATCTGGGGGAAAAAACCGCAACCTATTTTACTTGAGGGGCTGATGCCTTTATCAAGTTGGGTGGAGGTGAAAGGCATTGCAAAATGGTACCAAGACAAAGAAGTGCAATCAGAAGATTATACGCCCTGGGGGAAGCTCAATTTGCAGCTTAAGGCGGATCTCTTAGCTGATTACCTTCTTGACACCCAAGCCTTACTTTTTATTGATGATGCGCATAAGCTGACTGGCCGGAAAGCACAAATAGCACGTAAATGTTTACTGTCTTCCAAAGTTTGGTTAATGGCATCAAGCGAGGAAGGACGGCTTCCTCCTTCTTTTCGGCCTATCGTAGAGCGCCGTTCTCCACAGCGAATTAACTTAGAGAGTGATGTAAGTTACGACACGACCAAAGCCTTGATTTGGTTCATGGTGGCGATGTGTGTTGTGGCCGGTGCTTGGGAAGCCGGCGCTGTAATCGGTGGTCTGCAGATGTTAGGTACTGGAAGAAGGTCGACACGTGCTGATTAATGCTTTCCTTATATGGATTAGTTTATGCGCGTTCAGTGCCGCCTACGCCAATGACTGGGGGATTAATGTGCCTTGGGAAGAGGCTGAGGTGCTGCCGCCAGAAATCAAACCCTACGAGCTCCCTACTTTAAAAGGCCAAGCTCCCCACTATAACGTCCCAACCCCAGCCCTCACGCCTGCACCAAAAGTGGATCCGGATGCGATTTTTAATACCGTGCTCAAGTGCTACCCAGAAAAGAGTAAATTCAAACTCGATCTAAACTTAGTTGCGGGTATGAAATCCAACATTGATGAATATGACTCAGAAGGTTGGCCTGAGATCACCGAGCATTACATCGGGATTGTCGGCAAGATGCCGCTTTATTCAACGACCGAACAATCTCGGGAACGCCAATGGGAATACCAACGTCGCACCGCCACTGCTGCCTCTGTAGCAAGCTTTACTCAATCCTTAGCCGATAGAAACTATGCCTATCGCTTAATGGGGCTTTATCTTTCTTTGGAGGCTAGAGCACAACTGAGAGTAAAAAAAGGGGTAGCGAACGTATCAGAACAAGTCGCTTTGCTTGAAAAAGTGGCTTCTTCTCATCGAGATGTCTTGGCGCATGAGGCCAAAATTGTTGAGCATCGTTTAGCTTTGGTGGCGATGTGTGAAGCTACGTATACCGACCAGATGAACCGCTATCTTCAAAAACTCGCTTTCCTTCCACGCCCTACTTTCGATATCCAATCACAATGAAATGGCTCAATCACACCTTGATTGCTGGCGCGATTTGCGCTGTGGTGTCACCACCTCATATCGCTGTTTGTATCGCAGGTGCAACTGCCCCCGATTGGTTTGAATACGTACTTAAGATTGGCAATCGACATATCAAACATCGAGGCCCCACGCATGTTTTTACGCATTGGTTACTAGCTGCCCTAGCCTTTACTTTGGTTTGGGATTACCACGGGATTGGGATGGCATTTGCTTGGGGTGGCGTTAGCCATATATTGACAGATGCGATGACAGTATCAGGTGTGCCTTTTTCGCCCTACAGTGACAGGCGTTTCCATCTCTTTGGAGGGAGATTTCGAACCGGTGACCCTATCGAATATGCCATTTCAGCGGGGGTTGTGGTGGTGTGCATTGCCTTATCCCACCTTACTGGTAGTACTGGCTTTGCCCCTTTCTTTTTCAACTGGGGTGGCATGTACCAAGAAGGTGTGATTGATGCGCTTGAGTGGAAAATGAATCGATTTAGGTTGATTTGATTGTTGGGGGGCGGCAATAATCTGTCAATATTCAGGCTGAATAATCACAAGTTGTTTGAATTTAACAAACTTAGTTAATTTGTTTTATGAGACTCCCCTAACGAATAGTGCTTTTGCTAGGGGGCTCGTTATGAACAATAACTATATTACTTCTCTAAGCGACTTCCATTCTTTGGTCTCTTGTTCGGATTCTTTAGCTGATCTAGTCTCATTTTATATTCTAGATCTTGTGCTTCTCGATCTGTAAGCACAAAAAGTTGATGTAAAGAGTCTAAGTTTACGCAGGCATTAATTGCGGCCAGTGCTCCATCAACTGAACTGAACAGTTGCTTATTAGCTATAGTTGTAACGCATCGAATGAAGTATGAGCTCATAGGCTCTGAATTGTTCAGAGGGTCACTATCGTTAGGCGGCGTTATACATTTTGTTTCTTTTACTAAAGGAGGAATGGACTTTGGAATGGTATCCGAACACTCGAAATAGTAGAGATAAGCATTAGGCACATTGTGCTTTTTTAGCGAGTGAAGTTGAAGACCGTGGGTATTACTATGACTTACATCGATGCTCATCATTGACGAGCGTTTTGCTTGAACAATAATTGGGAAGTATCGGTTCTTACCATCATAGATATACTCAACAATGAGTACAAAGTCACCACCACTTTTTGCTTCCAAACCCCTTTGAAGATCAATAAATTGAAGCTTCATTACTTTATCTATTGATATGTTGTTTTGATAGATAAAGTCAGAAAGCACATCAGCATTCTTTTCGATAGACGTGAGGAGATTTTGTGTATGCGATTCTTCACGGTGCTTGGTCTTTGCCAGTTTCATGCAGCCAAGTTCACTCAATAGAAGAATGTGATAAACACTCCATAGACTTGACGAATTAAAGTGCTCCATTTTGACAAGAAGCTCTTTTAAGTACGTTAGAAAGTCAAAGGCTTCAGTAGTATAGTTAGAGTCTTCTAAAATTCGATCTAAATTATTTTCTATGTTCGTATAATCGTTGTTTGAGAATACCTTTAGCATTCTATTATGGACGTTTTCGTTATTTTCAAGAAAAGTCTCATAGCTGGTTAACTCTGGCGTATATTTATTTACGTAAAGCTGTTCTAGTGAAGTCCTACTTGTCATCTTTATTCACCTTAAGCACTCTAGCTATCGCCTCATCTAACTCCTTCTGCACCTCTTTCGATAATCGCCCAAACTCATACGAGAAGTTACGGCCTTTCACTTTCTTACGAGCAAACATACCCTTGCTGTCGAACTGGGCGAGGGGAGTGACTTCTGCCTTCCCTGATTCTTGTTTCGCTTCAGCGACTTTTATCTCAGATTTTATAACGGCGACAATCGCGTCTTTCTGGTCTTTTACTGAATATTCAGCCTGAATATTGACAAGTTTTTTGTCGATTGTCTTAAGGAAATTCGTTAGCGCTTTTTTGTCTTCGCACACCTTCATAACTTTGGCTAACAAAGTGTAATCCGGGTGGGATAGAGCATTTGAATCTGGGAAGAGCTGTATAAGTTTTTCATCAACGCCAGCGGCTTTTACCGCTTTACTGACTCCGGCTTGGCTCAACCCGACGCGTTGGGCGATTTCCGCTTGGGTGATGTCACTGTTGGCCTTTTGGATTGCGACACACTGAAGGCCAATCTCACGCAAGTTATGCTCTTTCGCGGTTTGTAGCTGCTTGGCTAATGCTTTGGCATCTGCCGTTGAAATGTCATCTTGAGTGACAAGGATACGGAAGCTTGCAACTTTGCCCGCTTGGAGTAAGAACCAAGCACGACGACGAGAGCCATCGAGGACATCAACATTGCCTTCTGGCGTCTGACGGCCAACCGCAGGGTAGAACTGTTGGAACTCTAGCGAGTTTAAATCTTCTAAAGATTCTTTGGTCAACAGTGACTGATCACGACCATTCACATCAAAGGTCACAACGGTTTCATCACGCACTTGTGCATATGACATCGTCACTTCGTTGAACGTCGCCGATGAACCTGACGCGAGCTGCCAAACCACACTTTTTCCTACCGACTCTACGCCAAATTGTTTCTGCAAATATTCAGATGGACTTTGCCCAGATTTCTCTAGCTCAGAAGACAGTTGCTTTGTGAGTGACTCGACATTTGCCTTTGCTGCAGAAGCTTGAGCTTGTTGTGAACCTGGTGCATTACCTAAAGGGCTTCCGCCACGTTTTTTCGCCATTACTTGTTCTCCTGTTCACGCCAAACATTAACGATGTCACGCAGGATCTGGCTGGTTACTTCATAGCTATTTTGCTGCGCCGACTGGAACGTTGCTTTGCTTTTCGGGTATTCACTTTTCGACATGTCAAACACCGTCGAAAGTAGGGAAGATGATTGACGAATGGCTTCGCTATGCTTGAACTCTTTTGAATACAGGTAAGGTGCGAAGTGGTCGTAAAGGCTGTTCATTAGCTCGGTAGTGGTCGAGCTATCACGATGGTTGGTGAGCAATATCTTCATGAAGTTATAGCCTTCATGATTGGCGTTCTCTAGCAGTGCCCACACCTGTGGAATGTAGCTAAAGTACGAGCATGTCGCATCGATGTCGTTTTCGGTGATCGATAAAGGGAAGACCACGCTGGTTGCTGCAAAGTAGGCATTAAATGTCGCGTATCCCAATGACGGAGGCGTATCGATAATGAGGATATCAAATTGATCTTTTACGCTATCGATGATGTCACTTAAAAGAGAGTAGGGGGAGGCGAGTTTATGGCTGAATACCTGCTCATGAAACCAACCTTCCATTGCTCGGTCACTTTGCGCTGCAGGCAAAATTCGTAGGTTAGGGATCGTCGTAGGCAGAAAGGCATCATTGTAGACTTGCTTTAAGGTTTCCCCTTCATCAAGCTCAAATTGTCCCATCATTAAGTCGCCGACTGACAGCTCACCTTCTTGCTCAGCTTCTGGCGCATAATACATTGAAAGGGTGGCTTGGCCATCCATATCAATTAAGCCAATGCGGTATTCTTGGTGAAACTCAGTAGCTAAACCTGATGCGATTGTCGCGGCAGAAACGGTTTTACCCACACCGCCTTTTTGGTTTTGGATCACCAGAACCTGAGTATCTTGCTTTTCTGAACGCTCAAACTTTGGTTCTTTACGCAGATTTTCGGGTAACAAATCACGCACACGATACATTTCAGAGATATCTATCGACCACTGTGAATCTTCATGACGACGAGGGTCGATATTTGCTGCACCGACGTATTTATCCAGCGTTTTGGCATCAATTCCAAGATAAGCCGAGGCTTCCGCACGGGTAAAGTTGCGCAGCTCTTTGCGGTGATTCGCGAGTAACCGCAAGTTACGGCGTTTAATGTAGTCATCCGCACCTTGTTTAAGGTGCTGAAAATCTTGAGTAGTGTGTGTGGTGTCCATTTCTGCCCCCTTGTAGGAATGATAAATAGTATATACCTTGATTTTAAAGGGTGGCAATAAAATTTGATGGATGATATTGGTTTGATGGGTATAATTGACTAAAGATAGAACTATTGACGAAATGAGAACAGATAATTGGCAAATGATACTTACAACTTAGATGACGCTTTAAAGCAACTATCGGAAGAAGCTTTAGATACTCTTGAAGAGGTTTTTTTGACGGTTTCTGAGAAGAGTTCAAAACAATCTTCAGATCCACTTGCACATGATGATGTATTTGCAAGTGGCAATAGTGTTACCAGCACCGTTGCTTATGATAACTTCAGGAAGATTAGAGAAGATAGTATTGATGTGTTCGACAATCTAAAAAAAGAGCCTTTTATCTCTAAGGTTGTCTTTGAAGATGAAGTTGGTGATTGTCACTCTCGCTATATCGCACGTGTTTCTATTGCGGGCGTTTCAATTAAAGCCAGAAATCTAATTAGTAAGCGCCACCCCTTATCATCATTAGCATCTGTTCCTGTTGGTGAGTGCAAGAACCTTTATTTTGATGGAAGAAACCAAGAGCTAACTGTTGTAGAAGTTACTCTATTTACACCAGAGCATCGTGATAGTTGGGATTCGATTTTCTCTATTTACAAGCATGAAGATGCTGGGACGAAAGAAATAAAATCTCTTCGGTCGTTCCTGCAGTCAAGTGTGTTAACTGATGATGTTGATGGCTTTGATGCATTGTTTGAAGATGAAGATGAAGATGATGTCATTGTCGAAGATGGTATTTCTCATAAAGTTCTTACAGCTATGGGGCTCAGGGACCAACCTATTCTTGATCAAATTCAGGATGAAATATTTAGGCAGCCTTTGAATACGCAACGAGTAATTCTTGGCCCACCAGGGACTGGGAAAACAACGACATTGATCCAGCGGTTGGGACAAAAGCGCGATGTCGAGTTTCTTGACGATCTAGATAAAAAAATAGCTGTTGCCGATTTCTCCGGTCGCCAGCATCAAGACAGTTGGATTATGTTTACACCAACCGAGCTACTGAAGCACTATGTGAAAGAGGCATTTGCCAGAGAAAATGTTCCCGCAACAGAAGATAAAATTAAAACTTGGGAAGCGCATAGTAAGTACATAGCCCGGAATCTATTTGGGTTATTACAAACGGGAAGTGACTCAGGGAAGTTCATTTTAAAATCTGACCTAGAACTCTTATCACAAGAAGGAGTAAGCAACTCCGTGGCTTGGTTTGAAGATTTTAAAAACACGCACTTTTCACGTCTTTATTCACAATTGAGTGAAGGTGTTACGTTATTGGAGGCTACAGCTAATTACGAAGCATCAGAAATCGTAGCGAAGGTCAGAAAAGCCCTAGATGGGGGCTCATCAGAAAGTTTAGTTAACCTATATGAAAAGCTATTACCGCTAGAAACTGAGATTACAAAGCTCATTAATGCGGAAAAAGACAGAGTTGAGGGGAAGCTAAAAGAGACGCTTCGTCCTATTTATAAGAAAGATAAAGAAGTACTTGGAAAGCTTGCTGATTTTCTCAATAGCATCGCATCTCACACCGAAGGAGAAGATGACGAAAGCTTTGATGATGAGCCAATAGAAATGAGTTCGATTTATAAGTATACGACGAAAGCAGCGTCTGATGAATATATCAAAGCACTTAAAGCCCTAGCTCGACAGACCTATCTTAAACGAACATTAGGAAAATCTAGCCGCGCTAAAGCCATAATTGATTGGTTAGGAGAGCAAGTACCAAGCAAAGAAACACTTATAGAGGTCGGACGTATTGTTGCTTTCCAAAATGGATTACGCCGATTTGTTGGTGCCCACAGACGTTACCTTATTGATGTCGCTGCGAACTACAAATATTTCAGAAAAGAGAGTTTTAAATCTTGTAATCACTACGACGAGTTACCAAACGAATCTAAGTATATATCGAGTGACGAATTGGATGGAGTGCTATTGCTGACATTGGAAAGTGTGCATCGCTTGCTCGCCTCTCGAGCTATTCGTTTACAGTTAGATCAAAGTAGTTTTTCTAAGCTAAATTTGTTCTCCAGTACTTTAAATAACCAAGTATTAGTCGATGAAGCAACCGATTTTTCATTAATCCAACTGGCCTGTATGCGTCGACTTTGCCACCCTGATACACAGTCCTTCTTTGCTTGTGGGGATTTCAACCAAAGAATTGTTGCATCGGGAGTAAACGAACAAGAACAGCTAAACTGGCTTTTTGATAAAGATTGTATTCAAAGAATAACAACAGTTTACCGCCAGAGTCATAAACTTAATGATTTTGCTAGACAGCTATTGAATGTAACAGGAGGGGACGTTGAATCTTTAGGTGTAATCCCAGATGACGTTCATCATGATGGTGTACCACCAGTTCTTATTGAAAATGCAGATTTAGAAGATATTAGCTTATGGATTACAGAGCGTGTGAATGAAATTCATGCTCTAACTAACCAAAAGAGTTCCGCTGTTACGGTTGTGCCGACTATAGCAGTATTAGTGAAAGATGAGTCAGAGGTAGAAGCTGTTGCAGATGATTTGAGAATGCTGCTAGAAGAGATCAATTTAAGTGTTGAAGCTTGTCGGGATGGTAAGTCTCTTGGTGATTCTAGCGGAATAAGAGTATTCTCTGTTGCACACATCAAAGGACTTGAGTTCGAAGCTGTATTCTTCGTCAATATTGATGAATTGGCACAGAATTCACCTGAGTTATATGAAAAATATTTATATGTAGGGGTAACCCGAGCTGCAACTTACTTAGGTATGGCATGCAAAGGAGAGCTACCTAAAAAAATGGATGCATTAAGACAGCATATGAGCGATTCTTTTTTAAATTAACATACGATACTTAATTGCTCTGCAATTGGTAAAAAAGCCTCGACCTATGTTGAGTTGAGGCTTTTTGCTATCAACGTCTTTATTTCCCTGATGTGCATCGATTGTAATAAGTGGTCATCACTATATTCTTTTGATTATTTAAGGCAGGAGGTCAACTCTCCCAGCGGAACATACTGCGCCTTATTTTGATTGCCCCAGAAACACACCTTCTTGACTTCCCAACCGCAATTTACATAGCCTTGATTGGTTAGGTATACCCCTTTGCCCATCGAGTAATTTTCTCGGTGTTCTTCACTCTGTTCTTTATCGTTCAAAAAGGCCGTCGTTTTATGGTTTAAACATGCTTTGCGTAATTCTGGGAATAAACGGCGTTGATGTTTAGACCAAGCCAAAATAATAGTGCGAGTGGTTTTGAACTGGTAATAGTCGCCGTAAGGCTGGCTGTTCTCTTCATCGTATTCCGTAAAGCGCGCCACTATCACTGATTGCGCCCATTCTGGTATGTCTAAAGATTCTCTAAATGCCTTTTCTTCCTGAGATCGTGAAGTTTGTGCGGCCTTGCGCTGTTCTGCTTCTGCCTGTTTTTTTGCTTCTTGCGCTTCTTTGGCCAAGCGTACTTTTTCAAATGTAGCCTGACGTGCATTCGCCACTTGCTGGCGACTAAGTTGATACGACTTCAACAGCTCTACGAGTTCTTTACCTTGTGAGTTAGTTAAATACCAATGATTCGGCTCTGATTTCTTTAGAGATTCTGAATATTCCAGAATACGAAAGCAGTGATCGGCGAAGCCAGTTTCATTACCTCCACACCCTAAATCAATTCGACATCGATGCTGATGGCCACCTTCGAACTTTACCGTTACTTCTGTTTTGTCGTAACCGCCTAATGGATTATCCAAAGCGGCTTTCAGTGCGATTGCCTCAAAGATTTCAAACTCAAATTCTTCATCGGTTTCTAGCCTGGAAGATTCAGACCAGTGAATAAAAACTGACAGCGGCGCAACCTTCATTGTTGTAGAGCCTGACGGATGCAACGGGGATACGTTGCTCGCTTTTGCGGGCTTAGTGCTGTGAGTTTGCAAAGAAAGGGAATGTGACATGGTGTGCTCCTTGGGTTGTTAGGGTTTCATCGTCGTTTTCGCCTAACTTCCCGATAGCCTGCATGGTTTTCACTGGCAAAAGCGCGCAGCGTTCATTTTACTTTTTCTAGTGAAGTTCTGCGGGCGGAGGATAGAAGTGGCGTAAACGAACCGTTGAAACCCAGCCCAAGGACAGAGTAGGCACAAACACAAAGCATACTCAGACAGCACTTGGCCGCGAAAGTGAAAGCTTGTCTAGCCCTGATTGTGACCGGTACGGCCAAGACAACGGAAAGCACGTTGTTTGTGATTGAAGGTGGCTTGGTTGAGCCACCGAGGAGTGAGGTACGAGCGAAGAGGTTCGCGAGATAAAGCAGGAATTTAGCTATGAGACTGAATTGTAGTACCGGTAACACAACAAAAGTATTGGTAATACTGCATAAATAAATCTTGCCAAGACTTATGGTTCTGGATTAGTCTTATGCCCAACTTAGGTAGAAATCTTATCTAAGTTATTACCCCGAAAGGGACTTATTAAATGAAGGATTAAATTATGAAATTTATAAACTTCCGAAAACTTCTAAATAAAATGGTGATCTATGACGACATTGAAACATGGGGAGGCGCACCAACTTAACGCGCTAACTGAACGTGTGCATGCACTATCAACTAACGACTTGACCATCTGTGAGATGAACAACGTCTACCGCGTACAAGCGATTATGTACAAAGGTGAAAAGACGGAACCACTCTCGCTTTACCCAGGGACTGGGCGTTGGAATGGACGCGAAATTGAAATAGCTATGTCATACGTTGCAACCACTGATAAAGCTGCGCTAATTGAAGCATTATTTCATGCTGATAACGCGCAAGACTACAAACAAGAACGCTTCTTCAGTGATAAAACTTTGAAGCCTCGTGAAATGGTTGAAATCACGTTTGAGAGCTCGCTAAGATTGATTAACGCAACGGCTTTACAGCCAAAGTTACGTTTGAGCCTTCAAGACTTAGTTGGTGATGGTTGTTACAACATCACTCAAACATTGGCAGATGCTCTTTACGCAAAGTTTGGACAGGACTTCGATGGGATTATCTATTCGTCTCGTTGGAGTGGGCAACAACTCGATTGCGCTGCAATCTGGAGCCACCCGACTATCGATACAAGTACGCAAACCGAGCTCATTGATTATGAGAACGGCAGCCAGAATGTTCATGACATTCTTTGTGATGACTTAGGGTTTGATTTTACCCCGGATTAGGAACAAAGGGGCCGCCGTAGAGGCCCCTTTTTAGTATCCCATTTCACCTTCACGGCGAGCAATAAATAACACTTTCTCTAACGCATCTTTATTAGGGTTCGCCTGTAAGTAATCACGTGCTGATAACCCCTCAAAACGCGAGCGAGTATTTAACCAAAACGTACATACCGATGATGAACCAAGTTCTTTACTAGCCAGTTCAGCATTCACCTTTTCCAAACCGAATAAGATTTTTGTGGTATTTTCATCTATTTGAAAAACAGGTACTTGAGGTGTTGCGCCACCATTAAGAGTAATTATTAACTCGTTTTTTATTTTTCCATTAAGACTTTGACGGCTTAATCCTGCTAGTTTTGCAAATTCTGTTTGCTTAACTGCTCCACCATGCCTCTCTATATATTCAATAAATTTCTTTTGGCCGGCACGCTGGCGCTTAAGTTTTTTAAGCACTTTTGGATCATGATGCAAATTTTGCGTATGTGCATTCAATATGTGCTCTAACAGTCCTTGATCACTTAACGTTAATGCATCAGAAGTACTCAGTTCTAACGCATGATTTAACTCTAATTCTTGAAGGATATTAGCAACCCTCTTTAATAGAGGAGCGCTTTCAACCGGTGCTTCTAATGTATTCATATCTCTTCCCTTTACGTTTTTTACATTTATAGGTTAGTAAAAAGCGTAAAGTTTGTATACAAAAAAAACAGTGCAACCCCCAATTAGTTTCTGAGTATTCCCAATACTACATTTTAAATGTTGATTTGCTGCTTTTTTAGTGTAGTATTGATAATACAAAGTGAGGGAGCTGCGATGAAAGCAATAGAAAAGAAGTTAAAGCGGATCGTCACTCGTTACGTGCCATACAACTTTCGCAGTCGAATAGAAGTCTCTGCGACTGGCGTCAGAGTGATTCAACCTAAAGATATTAAAGACGAGCAGATCCAGTGGGAGAGTGTCATCACCACTGAGTTAAGCAGTAAGAAAGAGCCTGAATATTTGCAAGATGGCGATTTACTCATCCTTTCAAGAGGATTAAAGCAACAGGTATTCGTTTACGAAAGCGATAAAAGTAATCAAAAGACAATTTGCAGCAATATGTATCACCACTACCGTGTAAGTAATGCTGAAGTGAACCCGCATTACCTTGCTTTTGTCCTTAGCCATCACGGACGGATAAAAAATCAAATAGAGGTGGGAGCAAAAGCTTCTATCGGGGTAAAGGTCTATTCAAGAGAGACCATTGAGGACTTGATAATCCCAATCCCCGCAAAAAAAGAACAAGACACAATTGTTGCTTTGCACGACAACATTAAACAGCAGCAACAGCATTACCAAGAATTAATGGACAGCAATCAGGCGATGCTCTCTAGCATTGCCAGCCAGCTTACAAAATAAGGCAGTAACCATGACAGAATTGACGCAACAAGAACAAGTACAACAAGACGATGTAAACAAAGCGGTATGGGCCGCTTGTGATGCATTTCGCGGTGGTATCGAACCATCAACGTATAAAGATTACATCCTCACCATGCTATTTGTGAAATACATCTCCGATGTACACAAACACGAACATTCCAAGTTGATGGAGCAACACAAGAACAATGAAAAGCTTGTTGACGCCATGATGGCTAAGCAACGCTTTGTTTTACCAAAGAACGCTAGTTTTTGGGATTTGTATAAGCAACGAGCAGAAGCCGGTAATGGAGAGCGTATCGACCTTGCACTTGAAGCAATTGAAAATGCCAATGGCAGCAAGCTAAAGAATGTCTTCCAAGATATTAGCTTTAACTCTGACAAACTCGGTGATGAAAAAACCAAAAACCAACGTCTTGGTGCTGTGTTAGAAGCATTTGGTAAAAAGGAGCTCGATTTAAGCCCTGCGCGCGTAGGCAAGCTCGACATCATCGGTAACGCTTATGAGTTTCTTATTAAACACTTTGCTGCGGGCAGTGGCAAATCTGCAGGTGAGTTCTATACCCCACCAGAAGTATCAGATTTATTGGCTCAGTTACTTGATCCACAGCCTGGCGATACCATCTGTGACCCTGCCTGTGGTTCAGGTTCGTTGCTTCTAAAATGTGGTGCGCTTGTTCGTGAAAATCACGATTCAAAAAACTACGAACTGTATGGCCAAGAAGCGATCGGTGGCACATGGGCATTAGCCAAAATGAACATGTTCCTACATGGTGAAGATAATCACCGCATCGAATGGGGCGATACGCTCAACAATCCAAAGCTGACAGAAGATGATAACCAGAAACTGATGAGCTTTGACATTGTGACTGCCAACCCTCCATTCTCACTTGATAAGTGGGGCCATGAGAATGCAGCAAAAGACAAATTTGCACGTTTCCACCGCGGTGTTCCACCTAAAACCAAGGGCGACTATGCCTTCCTTAGCCACATGGTCGAAACCATCGCACCAAAAGATCACGGCTTACTCGGTGGCCGCGTCGGTGTAGTAGTACCTCATGGGGTGTTGTTCCGTGGTGCTGCGGAAGGCAAAATCCGTAAACAGTTAATTGATGATGGTCTTTTAGATGCAGTTATCGGTTTACCAGAAAAGCTGTTCTTTGGTACCGGTATCCCTGCTGCCATCCTGATCTTCAAGAAGAAGAAAAGCGATGACAAAGTCCTGTTTATTGATGCTTCAAGAGCCTTCAAAGCCGGTAAGAACCAAAACCAGCTAACAGAGCAAAACATTAAAGACGTTTTGGAAGCTTACAAGAATCGTGTATTTAAGGATAAGTACGCTTACCTTGCTGATCTAGATGAAATCATCGAGAACGACTACAACCTGAACATCCCACGCTACGTTGATACATTTGAAGAAGAAGCAGAGGTTGATCTGGTCGAAGTGCGCAAAGAACGCTTGGCTCTGCAAAGCCTGTTAGCCGATCTAGAAACAGACATGACAAAGTATCTAAAGGAATTAGGTTATGCCTTATAGTTTGTTGGAAGCAAAAGAGATCTCAGAGCTCTGTACCGTGGTCGACTGCGAGCACAAAACCGCTCCTTATGTTGGAAGTTCAAACTACCTAGTTGTACGAACTAGCAATGTTCGCAATGGGCAGCTACTAATGGAGGATATGAAGTTCACGACTTCTGAAGGTTACAAAGAGTGGACTCAGCGAGCTGTCCCCGAATATGGAGATGTACTATTTACTCGAGAAGCTCCTGCTGGTGAAAGCTGTTTAGTACCTTACAATACAAAAGTTTGCATGGGGCAGCGTATGGTAATGCTCCGTCCAATGAAAGAAAAAACAGACCCTGTATTTCTATCTCTAATTCTAAATACTGAAAGAACTAAAGCTGATATTTCTAGACTATCAATCGGCTCTACAGTCTCACGAATTAACATTGCAGACATAAAAAAACTAAAGGTATCTTCTCCACCGCTCCCGGAGCAACAAAAAATTGCAAAAATCCTTTCAACTTGGGATAAAGCAATCACGACCACAGAGAAGTTGATTGCAAACAGCAAGCAACAGAAAAAAGCGCTGATGCAGCAGTTGTTGACGGGTAAGAAGCGTTTGGTTAACCCAGAAACAGGGAAAGAGTTTGAGGGGGAGTGGAATCGATATTCTCTCTCAGATTTAGTCGATATAGATCGCAAGTCTTTAGGTAAAAAGACTCACGAAGATTTTGAATTTAAATATATATCACTTTCCGATGTAGCCGGTGGTGTCATATCGAAAGATTTGGAAAACGTTGTATTCTCTAATGCTCCGTCAAGGGCTCGGCGTATTTTGCAAGATGGTGATATTTTATTATCTACTGTTCGACCTAACTTAAAGGGCTTTGCTAAAGTAACACGTAGTTATTCTGAATGTATCGCATCAACTGGTTTTTCTGTTCTTACATCAAAGAAACAAGTTAGCGCTGATTATGTTTACCAATATATTTTTGGTGCTCATATCACAGGGCAGATTGATAGTTTAGTTGTAGGCTCTAACTACCCGGCAATCAACTCCTCTGATGTTGGAGGATTAAAGGTTTATTGCCCTACATATAACGAACAACAAAAAATCGCCTCGGTCTTAACCGCGGCAGACAAGGAAATCGAATTGCTTGAAGAAAAACTCGCTCACTTAAAGCAAGAAAAGAAAGCGCTAATGCAGCAGCTACTAACCGGCAAGCGCCGCGTAAAAATCGCCGCTTAATTGTTCCCATGGCTCTTACTATAGTAAGGGCCTGTTTCTTGGATTTAGCCTGACCAGAGGACAATATGGAAAGTCGTACCCTACCAAAAACCACAGAAGAAATTACAGCCAAACTGCCTGCGTTAGAGCTGATCAGTAAGCTCGGTTATACCTTTATCCCACCGGTGCAATGCACAGCCCTTCGCGGATCTACCTCTCAAGTGGTGTTGGTACCAAAGCTGCAAACCTACCTTGAATCGGTGACGTATCTGTTCAAAGGGAAGACTCGCAAGCTACAGCCAGAAACCATTCGCTCTATTATCAGTCAAGTGACAATCAGCACCTTAACCGAAGGTTTAGTTAGCACTAATGAAAATCTGTTCAACTTGTATGCTTACGGTATTACCGTGACTGAAAAACACAGTGAGGGTAAAGCGACAAAAACCATTCCGCTAGTTAATTGGAAGGAATGGTATAAAAACGAGCTTCACTTCACAGAAGAAATGAACATTGAAAACAGCCGTGGAACCGGATCTCGACAGCCTGATATTGTCTGTTTTGTCAATGGATTGCCTTGGGTAGTAATCGAAGCGAAAAGGCCGGCTGCAAAAAAGGTCAACAAGCCTACATTGGACGAAGGGATCAGACAAAACATTCGTAACCAAGGAACGAATGAGATCCCACACCTGTTTATTCATAGCCAATTGTTACTGTCGATTGATGGTTACGATGCTCGCTATGGTTCCTGTGGTACCTCAAAGAAATTCTGGTCCCGCTGGCGAGAAGAGCAGCCGAAAGAGAATGAAGAGCAGAACGCACCAGAGTTTATTTTCACTCCAGAACAATTTAACGAGATTAAAAACCGCCGACTAACCAGCGTTCAAATGGATGCCATTTTTAATCATCGCCCTGCAGAAAAACGCCAGCAATTCGAACAACAATTGGCAAGCGGTGAGCGTGTAGTGACCGAGCAAGACAAAACACTGATCGGCTTATTGACGCCTAAGCGCTTGTTGGAATTTGTCCACTTATTTACGGTATTTGATAGCAAGAAGGGTAAAATTGTAGCGCGTTATCAACAATACTTTGGTATCAAACGAATCCTCGAGCAGGTACAACAAAAAGACGATAAAGGAGCTCGTGAAGGTGGCATTATTTGGCACACCACAGGTTCGGGTAAATCGCTCACCATGGTGCTACTCACCAAAGCCCTTATTTGGTTAGAAGAGTTGAAACAGTGCCGTATTTTCCTGATTACCGACCGTGTCGATTTAGAAGGCCAGCTCAGCGATACCTTTTTAGATTCTGGCGCTTATACCGAACTGCAAAAGCGTAATGCTATCGCGACATCAGGCAAGGAACTGGCTAAGAAAATCACCTCAGGTAACGAGCGCATTGTCTTTTCTTTGATTAATAAGTTTAAGACAGCGGTGGAAAGTAAAAAATGCTTCAACCCAAGTGAGAATATCATTGTTCTAGTTGATGAAGCGCACCGTGGCCATGGCGGCGAAAATAGCATTCAAATGATGCAAGCCATGCCAAACGCAGCCTTCATTGGCTTTACGGGTACCCCATTACTTAAGAAGAACGTCACAGAACGTAAGTTTGGTCCAATCATTCATTCTTACACCATGCAACAGGCAACGAAAGACGAAACCGTATCACCACTTTTGTATGAACAACGCAAACCTGAATTGTGCATAGAATCCGACGCTATTGATCAATGGTTTGCTCGCTTTACAGAGCAGCTTTCAACTAAGCAAAAAAGCGACCTAAAACGCAAGTTTGCTAAGCGTGGCCAATTGTATGAAACAGAAGGCCGCTTAGAACTGATTGCTCACGATATTTCAGACCACTTTGGTAACTTCAAAGTCAAAGGGCTACGTGGCCAGCTTGCCTGTTCATCAAAATCGATGGCCATTCGCTACAAGAAAGCGCTCGATAAAATCGGCAAAGTGACAAGTGCAGTAGTGATGTCACCTCCTGAAAGATTGGAAGGCGAAGAAGAAGTTGATCAAGAAAGCAAAGACTTGGTGACGCAATGGTGGGCTGAAAATGTCGGTTCTCAAGATGAAAAAATCTATACAGAGAACATCATTAAGGCGTTCAGTCGACCTGACGGGCGCGACATACTTATTGTTGTCGACAAACTACTAACTGGTTTTGATGAGCCATTAAACACGGTTCTCTATATTGATAAGAGTTTAAATAATCACAACCTTATCCAGGCTGTGGCTCGAGTAAACCGCCTACATGAAGATAAAAAATATGGCTACTTGATCGATTACTACGGTATTTTGGACCGTCTTGATGTCACCATTAAGAAGTACCAAGATCTCGCTGAGCAAGTTCAACAAGGTTACAACATCGATGATTTGAAAGATCTCTATCATCATATGGAAACGGAGTACAAACGCTTACCTTATCTATATCAAGCACTATGGCAAGTATTCGATGACGTAAAGAACAAGCAAGACAACGCCTCTCTACGCAGTTACTTAAGCCCCGATCATCATAAGATTGGTGACGAGTTTGTGGACCGTAAACTAAAAGCTAGAGAAGACTTTTATGCCGCCCTCAGTGCATTTGCAAAATGCTTAGGCGTGGCGTTGCAATCAGCAAGCTTCTTCACAGATGTCACGACAAAAAAACAAACCGAATATAAGGAAACATTAAAGCTGTTCACTGAACTTAGAACCCAAGTTCAACAAGATGCGAATGAAATTATTGACTACGATGAGTACGCCGATGAAATCAAAGCCATAATGGATAAGCATGTGGTAGGTAAAAGCATTGACCACAACGATGAACTCTACAACGTCGGTCAATTAGGCCATGGCTTTTCTATTGAAGAGATGACGCCAGAAAAGGCCAAAACAGAGCAAGCAAAAATACAAAGCCGTGTAGTAAAAGCCATTGAGCAAGAACTTCAAGATGACCCGTATGCGAAGGCTTACTTCTCTGAGTTACTTAGCCAAGCGTTAGCTGAAGCAGAAGCGATGTTTGACAGCCCTGTTAAACAGTACCTGTTATTTGAAGAGTTCGAGCAAAAAGTGAAGAAGCGAGAGATGGACAACATCCCTGAAGAGCTAAAGGGCAACTTTCAAGCTCGTGCTTATTATGGGTTATTTATCCTTGGAAAAGTCGCTATCTCACAAGAGAAAATGGTGACATTGTCACTTGATATTGACGAAACTATTAAACGTTTATCTAAACAGTTTTCTATTAATGCCAGCGATCTAAGTAATAACATTGAACTAGAACTGTTACCGATGCTCTTCGAAGTATTTGAAGACATTGAGCCAACCACTCAATTCATTGCAAAGATTATTGATGTGGTGAAGCAACAAGTTAACAAAATATGACTGATATAAAAGCGAATACCCATGAGCAAGGTGTTTTTTACTATGGTGAAGAAGTGCTGCGTTACGACGTTATTCGCCGGTCTGTTGATGATCTCAGAAAGGTGGTCATCAAGGTTCATCCTGACGAACGCATTACAGTAACAGCCCCGGAAAAAGCTTCGAAAGAAGAGATAAAGCGAGCTGTACTGAAACGCGCTCGCTGGATTTGGGATAACTTAGTTGAGTTCCGCCAACAACAAGAGTTTGTTTCACCCCGTCAGTACGCTGGCGGTGAAACTTATTTTTATCTTGGAAAACGATACCGCCTAAAGCTAATTGAACATGATGAGGTCGTGCCGACGGTTAAGCTAAAACGAGGACGCTTGGAAGTTAGCTATCAAGGGGATAAAGAGGCAGATTTAATCAAAAAATGGGTGATGGGGTGGTATGAACATCGTGCTTATATTATTTTCCACCAACGTTTAGCTGAATTGTTGCCCCTCACTAGTTGGGTAACTGGCTTGCCAAATTTGACTATCATGCCAATGACAAGGCAATGGGGTAGCTGTTCTACAACTGGTCGTATTTTACTTAATCCACATTTAGTAAAAGCACCTAAAGAGTGCATCGATTACGTCATCTTGCATGAACTTTGTCATATTGCAGAGCACAATCACAGTGACCGGTTCTGGCGACTATTAACCACTGTAATGCCCGATTGGAAAGTTAACAAAGCCAAACTAGATGAGATGGCTGAGCTGTATTTGAATGTATGACCTTTATGAAAGCAGAGTAAATCAGTGCTCATATCTGAAACAATATTTTGCTCATCTATCCTCTTATATATTGAATAATCAGCCCAACTTAATGGGCTGATTTCACTACACCACCATCAAACCATGTTCTGGTAGCAACTCTCTTAAAACATACCAACGATGGTAAGACGCTGCCTGATAGTAGCGATAAATAGGATGGACCATTGCCTCTTCACTATTGCCAGTTTCTAATGCTTCAAAACCTTCATTCCAGTCGCGATATTCAGGAATATCTTCCGAAAAATTAAACAGATCGCCAGACTGGGCTTCACCTTGCCATTTGAGCGATCTCTCATCACCTTTTGCTTGGTAATTCAAAATAGCTTGTAGTTTCGGTGCTAATTGATCCCAATCTTGTCGCTGTGCGAGGTCTGCATGCTCTGAGCAAGTATCTGCCACACTGCTTAATATCGTATGAAGGCTCTGGCAATACTCCAAAAACGTTTCCGGGTTATTCCTCCATCCAGAATTTTCTCCGCTTTCATAATCAAAACTCCACGTTAAATACGGTCTATCCGGGAATGTTACCACTCCCCCATGACCCAAAGCGCCAGATAAATCTTGCGCTAACTGAGATTTAATATTGCGAACAAACGGGTTAAAGCGAGCAAAAAAATTATCTTTCTTACCGACAATATAGGCATGCATGTCATCATTTAGATCTTTGAAATCAAACGAATCACTATCTACTCTATTTCTTCTTGAGCTAACGCCAGAGAACCCATAATGAGCAAAAGTATCAGCGTAAACATGCGCCATTACTCCGAGTAATTCCAAAAAATAAGGCTTGGTTGATTGTGCTAAGTGGTTGTCACACATTTGACGAGCAACTGCGCTATTTTTTCGACACATCAGACGTTCAGTAAATGAATCACCTTCATTACCAGGCAAGAAATGAAAAGGAACCCAAACTTGTCTTTGAGCATCAGGATCAATATTGCTGACATCTGCGGTGTGGTGAGCTGTTGCCTCAACCTGACAGCTAGAGGCGTCCTCCAAACTAATATCATTTTGCTTAGCATTATCATCCACAAATTGCGCTGAAGTTGCGATGATTCGCGAAGCTTCTCGAGAGAGTCCAGCCGTGCGAGCTAGACAATAAGTACCATAGTAATGCATATCAATTTGCATAAATCCCCCTAGCTCACTGCCTTAATAATATCTTGTGTTAACTCCCAAGCACCTTCACCTAAATAGCGAATATTGCTCTCTAACTCGGCAACGCTTAGGTTACGATCAGATGCCACTTGTATCACGTCCATTAAGGCTTGGTACTTCTCATGATCTTTGATCGCAGGGCTAAGACTCTCTAAATCAAATCGAGTATCGAGTAATAACTGCATTTCTCGCGCTGCGTTTTTACTATTAGCAACAGCGACTGATTTTTTAATTCGGTTTCTCATGCTCATTGGGTTTTCTCCAGATAAGGTTGTGCTTTACTGTCGAGTTCACGAACCTTATCTAAGCCTTGTTCAGCCTGATCCGATAACTCACTAAGTTGTTGATTAATTTTATTTCTAAGTTGCTCCAAATCAACGCTCTCCAGCAATTGATTCTGTACATCTTGAACTTCACGAATGCTATTAAGATGGGCAGTAATGGTTTGATTACCTTGTTTCATGAGGCCAAAACTTTGCTGAATATCCGCAATCATCGTCGACTCTGCTTTTTCTAATGGAGTAATAAGCTCTCGACGTTTCACCTCTATCTCATCTGTTGCCACAAGAGCCCAGTCCTTAATACTGTTTAGCTGAGCGATTCTGTCTGGTTTATCGACTGACACAAAATCTTCAACCTGGTCATCATAGACCACTTTCCCTTGAGCCATTTCAATTAACATGCCTTCTTGAATCCAGTCTTCTAATAAGTCGGGAACCCATTCGTTATACAGGTAATCTTCTCGCTGCTTTTTGAGCACAGCAATATGCTGACGAACTAGATCGGTGTATGCATGCTCTATGTGGGTCATGTCTTGATTGATTTTGTATGAAAGTTCAACGACTTCTTTTGGAACCGTTGAGGCACAGGCTGAAAGCAGCAGCGATAGGCCGATTAAACATAACTTCTTCATATTAACTCTCCTAATAGGGCGATAATGTGCCCATTAGCCGCATCAATATGAAGCAGGTAGAAGGGCATCGCTACACCTATACTTAGCACAAACAGTAGCTTCGCATTGTGTACAAATCCACGATTTAGAAGAGTGGTTCTAATCATCTGAGCCGACAATATCGAGAAAAGTAAGCTTCCGGCTTGCATTATGGCTGTTTTAATTACAGAAAATGGCAATTCGCCGAGACGGAACGCTTCAATATAGGCTTTAAAACCTTGCCCTCTTAAACCCTTAACAACGGAAACGTAATAAGGATTGATGGGCGATTGGTACACAAGGAAGATAATATAAAAGAGGGCGCTGTAACCGATGAGCTTTATCAATTTCACTTGACTACTTTCACGATAAACCAAGGTAAAGGCGAGATTAAATAAAAGGAATAGCAAACAAAGGCCTATGGCCCAATCACTGTAGCGAATGTAGATAAATGCGGTGATGAAGCCAATAACAGTGAAGAATACGAGCTCACCATCCCCCTCAGATCTAGGTAGTTGTCCACCGCTGTAGTGATGATTGTTATTGGTAACCTGATTACCTTTGCCAATCTGGACGTTACTCCATTCATTAGCAGTGATATCACCATTACCGATCACATTTAGGTTGTTACAAGAGTCAGACTCGTCATCATCAGAGTCCTTATTTAAAAATTTTGTCCAAAAGATACCGGCTATAGGGCCTATGACCAAAGCCAGAACCAGTGGATTAGTTAAAAAACCCAACATCGTAGTTTACCTTTCTATAAGGCGAGCGAGGCCCGCCTGAAAATTCAAGTTATTGCGGTAGAGAGCGTTTATGTTTGCAAACGTATTCAAGTCGGCCCAATCGGCGACGGACATACGAACAAACATCAACAAGTTTTGGTCGAATACTCATGTGAGATTCCTCCATCTTATTTAATAAAGAGGGAACCCTAAGATTGAAGTGAACACTGTAGAAAGGTAATATCGCAATTCTCACCGAGCGATTTGGTTTCAACAGCAAACCTGGACCTCTTGTGTTGAGTCTTGTAATCGATCACGTCAATGACGACTACAGTTCACTTCACGTTAAAAAGGCGCTTTTAGTACTTTACTGAAAGTGCCTTTTTATTTTTCTTTTCGAACACCTTTAAAGGGTGCCCCGTCTTGCTTCACATTCATAAAACGCCCTGTATTCGTGTCGCGTTTAACCCAATGCCCAGAAGGCGTTTGAGTCTGTGAACGTTCGCAAACCATCCCATGACGACGGTTGTCACCTGTCTTTCTGTTAGTTGCCATAAGGCCCCCTAAATCTGATTTAATTAATCTGTTTAAGCTGAAATAAAAAAGAATCCTCTCAACTACAAGAGGATTCTAATCTTAAAATCTGATTAACACAAGCTGTTTAATCAGATTTTATTGCATAATAAATAAATTCTTTTCCGCCAGACTCTGCAGCCTCTTCGGAACGAGTGATATAACCTGCACTGTAAAGTTTTTTCAATCGAGTACTGGCGTTAGGAATACTGATACCAAATGCAGCAGAGATACTCGCAGTCGTTGCAGAACCGTTATCTAAAACGAACTCAACTACATCTCGAGTACCTTTCGTCATTTCAGGACCTATCACTTTGTATTGATTTCCCGACCAAACCACTAGAGGTTGACCTTTTGCCTCAGCCGCATAGGACCAGTTATCAATAAGATCCTGATCAGCTACATCAATTAGATAAAAGCATTTTTCACCTCGATACAAACGAGCAAGAGCCACAACACTTTCACGTGGAAAAGACGCATCTGTCGCCTCTATCTCATCCAGAGAAATGCCGAATACAGAGCAAGAGGCATGAGAGTCGACTTCTTTCATCAATTTATGGAAAACATCTTTCCCTTGAACATTACCAAAAGGGTGATCATCTTTCGTAAAATCGCGGAGTTTGATTATCATTTTATTCTGATTCATATTGATAATTTAAGGAGAAGATCTTAAATTAATCAAGAGAAAAGTCAAAACAAATATGCGAACCACTTAATTTTTGTAGGCCATAACTCACTTTATGAGTAGAGAGTTTTCCTTGAGAGTAGATAAGGATTAGCTCGAAGTATTCCTGTCTAATGCGTATTTCTGCATTAAACTTGGCTGCAATATCACCACTTATTTTTAGCCCTAGGCCACGACTTTCATCAGGGTTGTGTTCGGCACTGCTTATGCGTCCTCGTTCAAATACTCGCCTAATAAGCAGCGCATCATTTTCAGAGTGGACCGTTTTAAACTCTTCATATAACTCTGGGTAACGCTCCTTTAAAACCAGTCGTAGCGAATTCGCAATTCCCACACCGCTATCTGAGATAACCGTTTGTATTCTATTGGTCTTCGAATAAACTTGCAGCGCAGCAAAACCATCGATCGGCGATTTAGAGTGATCCCGAACGTTGCCAAAGAGTTCCGAAATCATAGTGAAAGCAGCATTGGAGTGTGTTTTACCAGCCTGCTCTATGAAGGCTTGCTTAAGCTGAAGAGGAATGCTTTCATCTGGTTCTTCTGGAGCAATAACACCAAACTCCATAACCTTACTGTTTTGACCATAATAACAAGATGCATCCTTTACATTAGGGGCAACGACAACATTCGGATCAATCAGCTCAAAAAAACCAATACGACACAAGTATGTGAAAGACTGATCACACGCACTAAAATTTAATGAAACAGACTTATTTTGATGCACTAATTGGTTAATAAGAGCGAGTAGTTTTCCCAGAGAATCAAGTAAGAAACTCCCTCCAAGAAAAGTCATTTCAATTGCAGTAGTTTCCTGAGCCCATAAACCACTGTACTGCTTTATCACCTCTTCAAAACCATCGGAAGTTAACCAGCGACCTTCGGGAACAGGAAAGACCACTTCCAACGCTCCGTTAACTAAAGACCATTCATAGTCATCATTCTGGATAAAAGCAGAAGAATTAGCGTGCAGTAGTGCATTTACTTTTTTGCGTTCAAAGCCCAAAACCGATGCTATTTTTTTGGCCTTTAATTTAGACTGTTTTCTTAACAAATTTTGAATTGTTGATTCCATTTCAATGCTCATAACCCTATGTCTACTAAGAGAATATATGGTCTAAAACATTTTTTTCAATCCGTTCAGTTTGAAACATAAATAAAATGTGAACTGACCACCACGACACGACCACCGCTGCGCCTATAACCAACGAGTGACAATGTTTATTACGCCTACGATGTAACAGCATTTGCAAAGCTGGTTAAACTAGAGAACGGGGCGCAGCATTGGGTGGGCGGGGGATGTGGTGTGTGTTTGTGGACAAGATAATACTCATTAGACACTGGGTACCCGATAACGAATTAAAGCGATAGTGGTTATTGGAACACAAACACTGCAGCCCGGTGCCAAATGGGCAAAGAAAAGAATGAGATCGAAGAGGGCTGGCCGAGTGCCGGGGGCACGCGCATTGGCCGGCACGGCCAACAAAAACTACCCACACCAAAGAATGTACCAGGCAAATGAGGAAGTGAACGTATGAAAACACGTCGTTTGTGTTTTGATACGTTAGCCAATAGCCCTGCTTTGCCCGTGTTTTTGGGCAAGGCAGATAAACAACTGCCAGCTTGCCTGGCCGCCTTAAAGCATGCTTTTTATGCGGTTGTGAAAATTTACACATAATGTCCAATAATACTTGAAGTAGCCCAGTGCCCGACAGCTTGCTGGCGAACCGGCACGTGCTATTTTGTATTATTCCACATTATGTTCAATTTGAACTAAAGGCCCCAAGCTTGGGGTTTGGGGCTGGTAATAGATCTTTAAAGCAGCCTTGCTACGGAAGACAAAGCGCAGCCGCCTGGGTGGTGATGACGTTTATGTGATGGGCTGTGTCGCGCAGCGTCACGTGTTGAGCCCATGACATGTTTTTTCGTGGTCACCACTTAGAAGTGGCAATTTTTGACTGGAGTGCTGAGCAAGGCCACATTTTTAATGTAATAGCTTACTTCATTGCAGTTACGATTAGATGTTTCTTAATAACACCTTCAGCTCGAAACTCTACAACTTCCTGTTCTACAATAAAGCCTTGCTCTTCTAGCATTCTAATCACCCGTTTCGAATGTCCTAAGTATTTATGATATACATAATCGTTGTAGACAAACTTACCTCCCACCTTCAATACTCTGTAAAGCTCCTTTAGTTGGCTTTCATATATATTGAAATGCATGACGAAGCTGGATATAACAGCATCAACACTATTATCACCAGCATCAATCACTGCTTCATCACCAAATACAGAAGCAGAAGCATTATCGGAAGAGTACACTTTTTCTGCTGTAAGAACAGCAAACTCACTTATGTCTAAGCCAATGAGCTTACCCAACTTAATATTTAATTTTGAGAAAACATTGAAAGAAGTACCACCACCGCAGCCAAAGTCGATGACATAATCATCTTCTTTAATATCTGAATTATTAATTATTAGTTCTATAACTGATTCTGTATAATCATAATCTATTACATCACCGTTAAGCCTAATTCTTATCTCAGACAAACTACTAACATCGTTAATATTTAATTCTGAAGGAGGACTAGGTATATATATTTTATCCATATATCGATAATATTGATGTTCATTATAAATGATAGTGTCATCAAGAGAATTCTTTACATATATAAGATTATTAAATAGTTCCATATTATCTCCCGAAAACCCAAACCATAAAGCGTCTTGCGTAACTAGTATTATATACTACTTTAAACTGTTTATAATTAACACCTACAAGGGTAAGCATCAAAGATGACACCAAAATGTCAATTAAATATAAATTTGATTGTAAATAACTTAAACATAACTCTCTCCCACTATTAATAAGATCTTCACAACCATATCTAGACCCTTGAAAATCAAAGAAAAAGTAACTACCAAACCATATTATGGCAGGGGTTATAAGTAAAATCTTCAAAGGCAAGGGAATTTTTGAATACTTTAAAAAAATATACTTTGTAGCAAGAGCAATACATGAACCTAACCATAGAAAATCAATACTAAAATTACCTAAAGAGGGGAATAATGACTTAAATTCAATTGTATCTTGACGTGTTGCGTCAAGACCGATAGAACATAAAAGAGACAAAACAATACTAAAAATTAATATGCTTATCTCTCTCCTACGAGACGCAAATATATCTTCAAACTGTACAGATGCAGAAAATTTTTCAACACTTTCTGATACAGTTTGATCTACATCACTTCCATTACTCATTCTAAATAATGAAGACTTGTAGATACCTAGATCTTCCCAATCTTTAAAGTATTTCAAACTGTTTTGTGAATAAACTTTCTCTATAGATACATCATGTTTATCATCAATAGATGATGATGATTGCTTTATGTCATAGTTTTTATTCGTTTGTATATAAACTTTAAAATCAGATGAGCTATATTTAGCATCTTCTAATTTAACATCTACTTTTAATTTAAAACCTTGATGATTATTCTCTACTTTGCTTTTAAAAGATGTTTTAAACCAATAACCATTGGATACATACTCTTTCAAATCACTTTTAACATCCGTGAAAAAGTCATTTAAGATTACAGAACCATTTGATTCCTTTATAGAGCAAGGAGCTATAATTACATCTTTAACAACGTTTTTTTTCTCCGTTATAAAAAACGCACCATCTTTATCACCGGCATTATCTAAAGCTACATTTAACTCTTCTAGCCCTTCCTTATTGCCTGCGATGTCATTAATTTTGTTGATTAATTCTCGGTATGAAGCGGAGAACTTTGACGCTTTTCCCCAAAACTGATTTAGGACGACTTGCTCTTGATAAAATCTTGAACAATCATGATGTAGAAAAGGGGTCTCTTCATCATTAACATTGAAGCTAACAATAACCTTGGGGTTAGTTACTTCACTCTTATAATGAAATGCTATAGCGTTATAAACTGTTACTTCAGCTTCTCCATCAACGATATCTCCAATGATAATAAATTGGAAAAACTTATCGATGTTTAACTTTACATCACCACTAGCCGAGTCTTCTCTTATTGATGTTGTTAATCTCATCTAAAATCTCATTAACTATACCTAATCCACATTATCAGCATTCTATCAAAATTCAAAGGCGTCCCGGTAGAACCTTATACACCGTCGTCCGACTGCACCCTAACTCTTTGCTGATCGCATGCTTGTTCATACCTTGCTCTGCAAGCTCTTGAATGCGTTGGTGAAGCGTCTTATCAGGAAATCGGCCGAGGTGCCTCCCTTCAGCTCGTGCGCGCTCCCTACCCTCATTACAGCGCTGTAAGATTCGTTTTCTTTCCATCTCTGCGAACGCGGAAATGGTGGTATAAATTACTCTGCCTACATCACTATTGATGTCCAAGTCTCCTAGATCATGAAAAACCAAACCGGCGTTCTTTTGCGCTAGCTGATCAGCAATTTGAAGAGCATCGATAGTATTACGGGCAATGCGGTCGACTTTGGTAACGTGAATCACATCCCCTTCCCTCGCAAAATCGAGCAACAGGTTAAGCTGTTCCCTATCGGAAGATTTACCACTCGCTTGTTCTTGGTAAATTTTTTCACAACCTATGGCTTTAAGCTGTTCAAGTTGAACATCAAGTGTTTGGTCTTGGGTGCTGACACGGGCATAGCCAATTTTCATGAGAATTGCCTTAAAGTGAACATTAAGATCGGTTAATTTTAGTGTACATGTTCACTTTATATTTAAAAGACTAACTGGACAATATTGAGAGGGGAATCATGCAATGTCCATAAAGTTACACCTTTATGGACATTACTTATCGAATATTAATATTTTCTAACGGTGTGCTCAGCATAAGTAAAACCGAGAGCTGGTATCGAATAAGTAACTCCATGAATAGTGATTCCACCATAAGCTCTTCCTTGCTTGTCCCAATCACGTAACAGAGCATTAAACGACTGAGGAAATTGGTAGCTGACGGTGTTTGTATAACTGTCGCACTCTCCATGTCCCATAAACTGCGTATTGTCATCATTTAAAATGAACGTTGTATTATATCCACCTAATGCTTTATACCCGACATCATCACACTTACGCTGAGTAGTAAGATTCATAATAACATCTTTGTTTCGTAAAGATGGTTTGAGGGTGACATGATCGTCGCCCCCCTTTATGTAGGCTACATTATTATTGTATAAGCTGAATCCCTTTGAACTTCCAATAGTAACAAGACGTTCTACGTCTGACTTATTAAGCCTTGGTATTGGCCAAGAGCCAATAAGACCAGTTTGTTCTGCACTATGGCTATCAAGCTCCAAAAACGCTCCGTTAAATTTATATAAATAACGACTGTAAGCCACTGGAAAGTTGTCCATGTCTGAACGTTCATAGATCTTGACGATTTCAATCATATCGCCCTTCTCTCGGGCATATACGCTTGAATAAAGCAAAATACCTTTGCTCTTAATACTCCCCACTTGAAGAGGCTCTTCCCCTATAGCAACCATACTCGGGGCAGCAAGTACGACATCTACATTCTGATACATATCCGGTGTCGACTCGGTCTGATGGGCGCAACCTGAAATAGTAAATGCAGCAATAACAGTAATGGTAAGTCCTTTTATTCTCATGACACTTCTTCTTATATTGAAATCCACAATATCTGCATCTTAAATAACGGTCTAAAAATCATCAATGTGAGCGATTTAATTAAGAGATGTACATCGTTTATTTTTATAATTCAGATACTTAAAACCGCTAACTACAACTTAACTTTCGTCTTTTTACATAATCCCTTAGCGTACTTGGCGCTTCATCAATCAATTTTGCCGTCGGTCGAATACCTAAGCCCATTTTTAGATACTTCTCTATTTGCTCACGCTTAGCATCGAGCTTCAGCTTCTCAGCTTGACCCTTTGGTCTCCCAAGAATCATGCCGTTTTTCTTTCTAGCGGCAAGCGCTTCCTTCGTTCTCATAGAGATAAATTCTCGCTCTATTTCTGCCGCTAGTCCAAGCACCGTAGCGGTTATACGAGATTGCATTGAACCATCTAGCTGCAAGTTCTGTTTGGCGATATAGACATTGATCTTCTTTTCCATACACACTTCTAGCACCTCAAGCACTTGTAACGTCGAACGCGCAATTCGACTGACTTCAGCAAACACGATGCAATCTCCGCTCGTCATCCCCTCCACTAACGCACCTAATTTACGTTGCCGCCACTTCTTCTTTCCTGTCACCACATCTTCAACAAACACCAGATTGCCTATCCCAACCTTATTGGTGTAGTCATAGATCCCGTGTTTTTGGTTTGCCACATCTTGGCTGTCTGATGAGACTCTTAAATACGCGTAGTTCGCCATGCTTTCTCCTTAATTAAAGGCGATCCAAACTGGACAAGCTGAGCGAAAAAATATAAACGGGTAACAGAGAATGCGAACAATGTCAGATAAAAAAACAGCACCGAATGTCGGTGCTGTATGAAAGTGTGATCGGTCGCTTACAAAACGTCCCTGAGGTTTTTACGCTCTTCAATTTCTTCTTGTTCTGGAATAGTCCCGGGCAGCGTGATTTTTTTAGGGCTCTGCTTAATGCTTTGCGCTGAACGCGCAGGCTTAGACGCCTTCGATTTCAAACTGAATACCTGTGGATTAATAGTGAGGTTTTGTCTCACTTCAACCACGAACTCTTGATTTTCATTTTCAGGTAAGTAATTGCTCTTAAGGTATTTAATCGACAACGATTCTTTGTTTCTCTTTAGCGTAAACAAGCACTTTGTTAGTCGCATTATCGATGTTAAACCGGCACCTGAGGCCATGGTAATTTCTTGGTTACCGCGGATTTCATCTTTATTCACATGATGAATAAGCAACAAGCTGGCACCTGATTCACTGGCAAGGCTCTGAAAAACATTTTTAATTAAGCGATCGTGTTTTACTTCCTCACAACGGCCTATTGATTCCGTTACAGTGTCAACGATCACTAAGTCGAATTCAGAGAAGGTTTGCTTGAGTTGTTCTGAGTACTGTTTATGTTCTGCCTGTTCTTGTAACGAGCTATCGGGTGGAATCACTATCGGATCAAGATCAGTAAGAAAGTGGAGATTGTTTTTTAACTCTGACTTTATAGTGGCAGTGCAATTAGCCAGCTTTTCTTTCATGCGAGATTGAATCACGCCGGCTCCGTCTTCTGAACTCAATACCAAGGTTTTTGCGGGTTTGTCGGCTGCGCTCATCCCGAGTAAAGACATTGAAGAAGCGTGTTCCATTGCTATGCAAAGAGCCAGGTGAGATTTACCAACGTTAGGCGCGGCAATCAGCATGCCTACATGTCCTTTAAGTAAACCTTTCAAACTGAAGCTTAGGTTCTGACTTTCAGGAGAAGACATCAAACTATCAAGAGATTGAGTGATCATGATTCACCCTCCCCTATATAAAATATTTGTATGCCATTACCGACGTCGCGAAATTGAAGGCTGAAATCTTTTTCAATTTGTACGGCATTGGCTAACAAATCTTTTCTGAGATCACTACGGAAGCTATGACTGACTTTAGAAGCAATTGATTGAATGTAGCTATCAAGTGCCCACTCAAACTTCTTGTTGTGTAAGAATTCAGCTTTATGCGTAGTGATGTATTTTAAAAATGAACGAACCGACGGTTTACTGTAGTTGGTCATTTTGTGTTGTTCTAATCGATAGTAGTAACCATGGTCGCGTATTGCTTGCAGTAAACGCATATCTGGCACTAAGAACACATGATTAGTGAGGTTCTTACTGTTTTTACGACCTGTTTTGAACTTACTTCGATCACAATAAAATCGGTAATCTTGAACAAACTCTAATGGCTTTTTGCCTACTACATTCTGCTCTTCATCAAGCTCATTGATCACCAAGTGGGCCGTTGCTAATTGAGTAATGCGACGCTCTATTTGATCGTAGTTAGCGCGAGTGGTCGCCATGCCCATTCGGGTTGCTAATTCATACATGCTCATTGATAGAACGGTCGCGTCACGATCGATAAATGAATCAAAACCATCTTGTTGAGTATCTGAGATATCGCCATCAGTGATGGTTTGGTATACCTGCGACCAGGTTAAACGTGCACCGGCATCATAGGATGTATCGTCTAGTTGAATCGTCTGAGCATACGCCAACATGGTTTCTAAAATATCGCGATGGGGTTGCAGTAAATAATCAACATGCAGGTCAACTCTAAAGTTTTTTCCATAGCTATTGATGTTCACGCTTTCTAACGGATAGTTAGGATCGGTACCGCCGCTTTGTGCAATCTCG